>NZ_JAXSQW010000008.1:0-34136 GCF_043421595.1 Leptothoe sp. ISB3NOV94-8A
GTTTAGCTTAAAATGCTTTCGCTGGTCGATCCAATCCGTAGTGTGATTATTGATTCATCAACGTTAATAGGTGATGCCCTAAATGCTTTGAGAGTCGTGACGGGGCAGATGACCTAGTTTGTTGGGTACTATGTAAATTGATCTAGCGGGACTGAATAATAGTTTTTGATGATTCGAAATGGGCTCTAATTTATTTGTAGTAGGTTATAGCGAGAGCGAGACACGCTATTGACAGAGGTTGACGCTCTTTTTTGGCATAGTAGCCATAGGTAGACGTGAAAATTCTTTGCCGTTGGATATTACTTGGGGTGATTGAGCTTCTGGTGTGTCTTTTCTTGATAGCGACGATCGCACCTCAATTTCTAAACTCCAACTATCCTTTCTTGGGAGTATTGATCTGGTTAGTTGTGTTGGGTTTACTAAGTCTATCGGTGGGCGCTGTAATTATGCGCTGGATAGATGCCCGTATAGCTCGTCGGTTGTTTGTTCACCACTTTCCGGAGTATTACCAGTTAACTTGGATAGATTTTATCGGCACGACATCGCTTAACGTTCGTCGAGACATTGAGACATTTTCAATACTGAGTGTTGAACCTGATGCCTACCGTTTTCAGCTCTCCGCTTCGGATTTACTTAGGCAATATCAAAAATGAGATTCAAAACGTTTCTGAAATTAGTTGCTTCCTTAGGGGTGTTGGGAGCAGTAACATCAAGCTGTGGAGTTGTTCCAGGCACTAGTATAAGTACGGTAGAACCCGGCTATGCAGGTCTAAAGATTCGCCTCTATGGTGGTGACAAAGGTATTGAAAATGCCCGTTTAGTCAATGGCCGTGTTTGGTATAACGGCTATACGGAAAATGTGGTGGTATTTCCCACATTTATCAATACCTATCCATTTACACGGGATGCTACAGAGGGGTCTCCCAATGATGAATCGGTGATTTTTTCTGTAGGGGGTAGTCCTGTCTCAGCGGATGTAGGCGTGTCCTTTGGGTTTACAACTGAACAAGTTACTGAAGGGGCTCCTAAAACAAAGCTTCATGAGTTTTATGAAACCTATCGTAAGACTCCCAATGAGTTTCGTGCTAGTGAGTTACGTAATGGGTTGCGTAACTGTTTTGGCAAGTCTGCTGAAGACTTGCAGTTGACGCCCTCAATGCTGCCAACGAACCAGCAAAAGCTTGTAGATGCCGTACGTACCTGTACTCAAGAGCGTTTCCCATTTATTGTTGTACAGGATGTTTCTTTGTTGGGACCATTACGTTTACCTGAGGAGATTCAGGCCAGTATTGATGAACAGTTTGCAGCTCAGCAAGCGGCTCAAACGGCTGAGTTTAATCGTCGTAAGGTAGAGGCTGAAGCGGAGGCCAATGTGGCTCGTGCAAAGGGTGAATCCCAGGTACTTATTGAGGAGGCAAAAGCGGAGGCGGAAGCGAATCGTTTACGGGCTGGTTCAGTCACCCCCCAGCTATTGGAATTAGAGCGCCTACGTAACGAGCGGGCCCGTGTGCAGAAGTGGAATGGCCAGCAGGCCCCTGTGGTTCAGACGCCCAATGTGCAGCTAGGGACTGCGCCCGCAGCTGACGGTCAATAACCTGTGTGAACAGAGATATTTTCAACCGAGATTGCCTACCGACGACACTGATAAATGGAGCATCAACTTTAGCCAGGAAATTTTAGCGAGGTGGAGAATCGGGCGTCAGGATCTGGCACCACACTGGCTCCCGATTCCTGATGCCTGACCACTTTTGCTAGGGAGATCAGTTGAGTTTTACGCCAATGGGCATCTGCTTTGCGATTGGTGCGAACTTCTAGGACCTGTAAGGGTGGATAGTTGTTAATGGCAAGATTTTTGATGTCTTGAATCAGCTGTTCCCAAGTATTGATAAGCGTGTGCTGAACGCCATAGGCACAACACAGGTTTGCGATATCAACTGTTTGGGGGGCGGCGAAGTACTGCTCAAAGGGAGGTTCAAAATCGGCAATGGGGAGCATTTCAAAGATGCCTCCGCCTTGATTATTAATCAGGATAACGGTGAGCGATCCGTTTATGTGGCGAGCGTTTAACAGGCCGTTAGTGTCGTGGAGAAAGGCGAGATCGCCAGTGAGTAAGAGACTATTTTGGTTGTTATGGGCAATACCCATGGCAGTGGATAGGGTACCGTCGATGCCATTTGCCCCGCGGCTAAAGTAGGGTTGAATATGGCGATCATTGGGTTGCCAAAAGGATTCCATATCGCGGATAGGCATGCTATTGGCGATGATCAGGGGTGTCCCTTCTGGCAGATACTGGGATAGTATCCAGGAGATTTTTCCTTCAAAGGGCGTTTGAATTGTTTGGAGTGTTTGAGAGATGTGTTGTTCGAGGGTGCGATCGCAATTAATCCATGTTTGACAATATTGGCTAGTTTGGCTGTCACACTTTTCAGCATACTTTGCCGTAGCAATTAATTCTCCTAAACACTCTACGGAAATTTCCAGCCGTTGGGTTCTACCGTGAAGAGGATCCACATTCAGGGCATAAGGCGATACCTGATAAGTGTAAGGCTGTTGTTGCCGTAGCCATTGACGTAACACTTTACTGGTTGGCAAGGGGCCTAGCTGGATAACTTTTTCAGGGATTAGCTTCTCCCCATGATGGCGCAACAAAGTATCATAGGTACTAACCAGGTAAGGATTTAGGGATTGGTAGTTACGCAGGGGAGAAAGACTCTCTGCAAGTACTGGCCAACCGAGTGTCTGAGATAACTGAGCAACGGCACGGCAGTAGGCTTCAGGATTTTGTGGCAGTGCTGGTCCAGCAACAATGATGCCCCGATTGTTGTTAACCCAACTGTCTAACAATGTTTTGGGAAGAACATTGGTCGTAACCTGTCCCAGGATAGGAGGTGAAACAGCTTCAAAAAAGCTGTTTTCCTCAATATTGAGGTCTAGGGCTTCACTTAAGGGGGCAAGGGGATTTTGAAAGGGACAGTTGAGCTGGATTGGACCTGGAATAGGGCATAACACCTTCACCCACGTTTGAACTATGGTTTGCCGAGCATAGTTCAGGAGACCGATGCTGGGGATAGCCATTTCGGTATAGCTATTAACAAAATCACCAAATAATTTTTGCTGATCAATAGTTTGCCCTGATGCACAGGCACGCATTTCTGGAGGGCGATCGGCAGTCAACAGGATTAAAGGAACATGACTTTCTTTGGCTTCAATTACGGCAGGATAAAAGTTCGCGCTGGCTGTTCCTGATGTACATACGAGGGCCACAGGTTGGTGCGATCTCTTAGCATGGCCCAGGGCAAAGAAGGATGCCGAACGCTCGTCTAGAATTGGCAGAGTTTCGATTTTAGGATGGCGAACCAATGCGACGGTCAGTGGTGTAGAGCGAGAGCCTGGACAAATAATCGCGGTGGTTAACCCAAGTCGACTAAGGGTTTCTACAATGACCGATGCCCACAGGGTGTTTGTATTACGATAGTCTAATATATTCACACCAAAGCCCCTAGCAGTGCTTGTAATTTAAGCTTAACTTCGGCTAGTTCACTACGCGGACTTGACTGTGAAACAATTCCAGCTCCTGCAAATAGTCTTGCCTGGCGACCTTGAATTAAAGCAGAACGAATACCCACAACAAATTCACTGTTGCCTTTTGCATCAATCCAGCCAATGGGAGATGCATAAAGCCCTCGATCAAAGGATTCTGTTGTCTTGAGTAGTTGACTGGCACTAGGTCTAGGTAACCCGGCTACAGCAGGAGTAGGATGTAGTGTTTTAACTAAAGTTAGGGGTTTAATATTATGGGGGAGAGATGCCTGGATGGGAGTGTGTAAATGTTGAATGTTGGCTAAGCGGAGTATTTCTGGAGAGACTGCAAACTGAGGATTCAGGCCTAATTTGATTAGTTGCTCTATAATAAATTCGACAACAACCTGATGTTCATAACGCTCCTTCGGGTTGTTGAGCAATTGTTCAGCGATGAGCTGATCACTGTTAAGAGTGTCTCCTCGAGGTGCAGAACCTGCTAGGGCATCAGTTGTCAGCTGTTTACCGTTCACTGATGTCGTGATACTCAATAATCTTTCTGGGCTGGCACCTATAAAAACGGGCCCTTCGCCGTTGCTGAATGAAAAGATGCAGCAATCACTATAGGCTATACCTAAGGTTTTCAGAGAGGCTGGGATATTAAAAGGACTGGCTGATAATACATCTAAAGCATCAGCAAGGACTACTTTGTGGAGCGTAGATCGTTTCAGGGCAGGGAGTACACTGCCCACCATCTGTTCGAAGTTGCCTACATCTCTGATCACCTTTGGGGTTTGTAAGGTCCTAGAGGACGTTGTGAAGGTTGTATGGGAAGTCTTTTCTGCTGCTGTTTCAATTGCCTGGATCTGTTGTCTAATGTCATCAACTACACGAGTGATATTGACAGCATCGTCGATGAGATAGTTTAAGCTGGCGGTTGTTTGTCCATTACGCTGAAGAATTTGTATCTGTGGAACGAATACCTGGGCTGGATCAAAGAGACCATGGGCTTGCTCAAAAAAGGTAAATCCACAAAGGAAATAGGGTTGAATAATCGGCCCACTCTGGTTTGATGAAAGAATGCGACGTTTCCAGACGTCTACAAACTGTTGCATACGCTCAAACCGATCAGGCCCAGCAGCTTGCTGAGCAACAGTTATGCCTAATCCTAGAAGGGTATATTGAGGGGTGGAGTAGTAAAAATGTATTGGGTATGTTTTTTCTAGCTGTTGTAGAACTAGCCACGGTTCAATGGAGCTAATGGGAACTGTAAAGTTAGCTAGCTTCGCATGCTGACTATAGGTTGCTTGTCGCTGGCAATCTGACAAGAAGCCATAAATTTCTTTACACCTTTTGAATAGATCAGACTGATACGGCGCAACGGTCATAAATTAATATTGAACAGTGTAATTTTAAGGGAATGAAATATTTCTACAGGTAACATATTTTTAGGCGCATGGGCTAGCTTGCCAATTGACATGTAAAGAGTCATGAATCCTTGTGAGGAATACTAGCCAAGCATTGAATTTAGTGCTTCTACCCTAAGGGGAAACCTTTGTAGGCTTAGGTCTCTGGAAAACTTTGCGTTTCAATAGATTGCTTGTTGCTATGCATATCTCCAAAGGAGAGGCTGCACCAATAGCAGTTTGCTGCGCACATAGTTATAAGCAATAGCAAAACGTGCTACGTACATGAAGATAGGGATGCAGCTCAATAATCAATGACTCTCGTTTCTAGGCAATGGGAATTTCATCTTTTGGTCGGCCAAGAGATGCTGGAAGAGAGTTGAGATGTTAAAGCATACTCCTTTTCTTAGAAAAGTGCTTAGCAGGTAAGAAAATCAGAGCTTTGGTAAGAGTCTCGACTGATCCTTAAGACTCTCGGTGTTAGCTTCTAATGCAAGATTAGTAATGGTTGCCGGATTTGCGATGGTGAACAGCCGTCTTAGCATTGTTGTCGAGGACCTGGCCGCTATCAATTGTGGCATAGACAACCCAGTGGTCTCCACAGTCCATACGATGTTTGACGGTACATTCTAGATACGCGATCGCATCTTTGAGAATGTAAGCGCCATTATCGGCAACTTCAATATCAATACCCTCAAAGCGGTTTTCACCGGGGGTGAAGGACTTGAGAAATTGTTTCATGGGACCTAGATGCTTGCCTTCACCCAAGATATTGAGCACAAAAGGATTGCCTGGATAGATCAATGTTTCGATGGCGCGCTCCTTGGCGACAGCAACGGTGAAACCAGGCGGTGTAAATGTCGCTTGGGCGACCCATGAAGCCAGCATGGCGCTGGCAACTTCACTTTGTTTAGCCGTCATGACACATAGGGAGCCGACTAACCTACCAACGGCCTTTTCAACGTTGCTGGCGGGGGTACGGGGTGCTTTTGCACGTTTTGCTTTTTTCAAAGCTTGGGCAAAGTCGGTACCCGCTTCTTCGCAATACTTGAGGGTGACTTCGTCCGGTTTAAATTTGACACGGATGGGATCAAAGCCAAAACTATAGCCGCCATCCCGTAATTTACTTTCGAGGAGGTCGATGGCTTCGCCACTCCAGCCGTAGGAGCCAAATACACCGGCTAGTTTATTTTTAGAGGCCGTGGAGAGCAGCAAACCCAGTGCTGTTTGAATTTGGGTCGGTGCATGACCACCGAGGGTGGGAGAACCAATGATAAACCCGGCACAGGTTTCGGCTGCGGTTTTGATGTCACTTTGGGGAGCCTGTTCAGCATTGATAGATTCAACTGCGACACCCGCCTTAGTGATGCCTCGGGCAATGGCTTGACCAATGGTGGCAGTGTTACCGTAGGCCGACGCATAAATTAAAGCAACACTAAGGGTTTGTTGCTTTTGCTGGGCACACCATTGTTGATACTGGTGGGTGAGTTCATGGATGCCATACTTCACCATGGGGCCATGACCAGCTCCATAAAGGTGGGCTGGAAACTCACTAAGCTTTTCCAGGGCGGTGGCAACCTGTTTAGCGTTAGGGGCCATCACTGTATCAAAGTAGTAACGACGATCGTTTAACAAATCTTCCCAGCGGAGATCGTAGGCGTCATCATTACAAATATGGGCGCTAAAAAATTTATCGGTATAAAGGGTGCAACTGGCAGGATCGTAGGTAGTCAGTCCGTCAGGCCAACGGGGGGTGGGCACTGGCATAAATTGCAGCTTATGGTCCTGACCGAGATCGAGAACCTCGTCGGCATTCTTGATAACAAATAAAGGGTTTTGTAAGGACAGCTCCGCTGCTTTGATGGCGATCGCACCTGGATTAGAACAAACAATTGTTACCTGGGGGGCTTCATTAACCAGGTGTTGTAAGGTTTCCAATCGGTTGGGATTAATGTGACCCAGGATAATGTAATCAAGTTGGTCGAGGGCAACGTGCGATCGCAACGCGTCTAAAAAGATAGTGGTAAATGAGCCCCCCGGAGGATCGATTAATGCGATTTGATCAGCATTAATCAAATAAGAGTTAGCCGTTGTTCCCTTTTCGAGCGCATACTCAATTTCAAAACGCAGTCGATTCCAACTGCGGGAGCGCAGGGCCAGTGTATTCGTTGCGATGGGCAATACCTGAACATCTCTCTGCTTGGTCTCGGTCATAGTACGCCTCGCTATCCCCAGTGATGAGTCTGAGGGACTAATCAACTCATCAGTAAATGATTCTTAATCTATCTTAAAGGTATCTACCACTCACCACTATTGATTCCTTTAATAGCAATCTGCCTTAAGTTACATGATAGTTATCATCTGCCCCCATAGAGCGACTCCATGAAGCGATCTCAAGCCATTAATCATCCTGAGTTGGGGCAGCAGCGTTTCTGGTACTGGCGAGGATGGCGTATTCGCTACACCTACATTCGCCCCCATGAACTGGAGGCCCAACAGCGGACGCCGATGCTATTGGTTCACGGCTTTGGGGCCAATTTGGAACAGTGGCGATCCAATTTACAGCTATGGGGCCAACAGCGACCGATATACGCTCTGGACCTTCTAGGATTTGGTCATTCCCAGAAGGCGGCAGCGGTTCTAGGGGCGGAGGTGTGGCAGGAGCAAGTCTACGATTTTTGGCAAATGCTCATGGGGCAACCCGTAATTTTGATGGGACATTCCCTGGGAGCTTTGGTGGCTCTGACGGCAGCTGCTCGGCATCCAGACATGGTAGAGAGGCTGATTTTGCTCACACTGCCACTGGCCCGTCAGGAACTCGTATCTGGGTGGGCAGACCGTCTATCACGGGGCGTGGAGGGGCTATTTTCAACGCCATTACTATTGCGTCCTTTATTTGCACTAGTGCGTCAGCCTTATTTTATTCGCCGGGTGCTCACTAACATTTATCAGCAGCCTGAGCGAGTAGATGATGAACTTGTGGAGATATTTACGCGACCTACCTTGGAACGCGGTGCAGCCCGTACACTTTGTTACTTAGTGAAATCTCGCACTAAAGCAGAGTTTAGTGATGTTACCGCTGATTTAATTCAGCAGGTAGCTGCCCCAATTCTCCTGCTATGGGGTTCGAAGGATAATATCTTACCGACGGCGTGGGCGAAGCAAATCCTGGCGGCAAATCCAGACATCAGCTATCGAGCCATTGATGATGTTGGCCACTGCTTGTATGACGAGGTGCCTGAAGTCCTTGATAGGACCATCCAGGCCTGGTTCAATCATTTGGCGGATGTGGAGGCTAATTAAAGCGGGAACGCAGGCCCCGTGCTCGGTCGGTTTTTCATATGCTGACGTTGGCGTAGTCGACGAATAGCGGCTGCTCGGCGTTGAATTGGCGATTTATTTTGATCCAACTCGATGACGTTTTCTTTGTTGGATACTTCTTGTGTCTTGGGTACGCGATTGAGGCAGAGTTCTAAATTGCTGTAGTGGGCATCTAATTGGAGGGCACGCTGCACTTCATCAATGCGTTTGAATCGCTCTGATAAGTCAGTGGTCAGCATTTTAGCCAGTAATCGTTCAAAGGATGTACTGATGTTGACAGAGCGCTGCCAGCTGATTTCTTGGGTATTGGGATCGATGTCAAATTCTAAAGGTGATTTACCTGTCAGTAGATATAAACAAGTAACACCTAGGGCATAAATATCGCTGCTATAGGTGGGACGTAGTGCCAATTGCTCAGGTGGAGCAAACCCCATGGTGCCCACAAAATGTGTCGTAGGACTCGCGGCATGGTCCCCAGGGTCATCATCATAATGAAGACATTCACGTACGGCCCCAAAGTCTAGCAGTACCAAACGATTGTCATCTCTACTGCGAATGATATTAGGGGGTTTGATATCCCGATGGATCACTCGATTTCGATGGATGTAGCGGATTGCTGGCAGCACTTCGATGAGGAACTGCTTAACGGCAGGTTCCTTTTGAGCACCGTTTTTGCGAACTTCGCGACTCAGGGTATCTCCATGCACATACTCTTGTACTAGAAAAAACTCCCCCTTAAAGGTGAAGTAATCCAGCAGCATTGGTAATTGAGAATGGCTGCCTAACCGTCCGAGA
Organism: Leptothoe sp. ISB3NOV94-8A; assembly: GCF_043421595.1. NCBI lineage: Bacteria > Bacillati > Cyanobacteriota > Cyanophyceae > Nodosilineales > Cymatolegaceae > Leptothoe > Leptothoe sp. ISB3NOV94-8A. The sequence goes on from NZ_JAXSQW010000008.1 coordinate 9,042, forward strand.
ATTCTAGCCTCACGGCGAAATCGTTGCTTAGCTCGCTCTAGGGCAATGGGATGGCTGACTTTTGGAAATAGCTGTTTGATCACACAGAGTGGTGAACCTGGCAGCATGCGATCGCGCGCTAGATGGGTGACCCCAAAACCACCGCGCCCCAAAATGCGCACAACCTCATAACGCTCCCGAAAAAGCTGACCTGAATCACACAGCTTTTTACTAAGGCGAGGATCTTGACGACCTGGGGAATTGGATTCAGACATGAGCGAAATGAAGCGGACGATTACTAGCCGCGGTTAAGAAGGGCTCAATTGGATAAACCATGATGCTAGCAATAGTCTCTCATCAATTGAGTGTCCGCAGTCACGGTCATTGATAATAATTATTATGGCCTATTGGTTGAAGGATTGTAATCGGTGGGTTGGCTATCTACGTCAAAACTTAGCGGGTTTGCGTAGCTTTGGGTAACCAAAATTCAAATGTGCTGCCCCGATTGACTTCACTACTGACATAAATTTCGCCACCCTGTAGTTCGACTAGACGTTTGCAGATGGCGAGGCCAATACCGGTACCACCAGAACCACGACTGCGGGAGCGGTCGGCGCGCCAAAAACGTTCGAAAACATGGGGTAAGTCAGCAGCAGCGATGCCTATGCCAGTATCCTGGACCGCTAACCACACCTGATCTTTATTTTGCCAGGTTTTCACGGTAATTTGTCCAGTTTCGGTATATTTCAGGGCATTACTCAGTAAATTGACGAGCACCTGTTCGGTACGGGCGGGGTCAGCTTCAACGGCGGGTAAATCAGGAGTCGTATCTACGACAATTTGCGGTTTGTCTGATGCTAGCTGCTGATCGAGGAAACGCTGGGTGACCTGCTCCGTCAGGGCTGTCAGATCGGTGGATTGCCGTTGAATGGGTAGATACCCTGCCTCTAGTTTCGAGAGTTCTTGTAAATCTTCGACGAGACGTTGCAGACGTTGGGTTTCACCCATGAGCTTTGCATAGGTTTTAGGGGTGGCAGGCAATTTTTGATCGCTCAGGGCTTCCAGGTAGCCCCGGAGGATGGTGAGCGGTGTCCGCAATTCATGGGATAAATCGCTGACTAAGTCCCGTCGCTGTTGCTCTACTTGTTCCAGTTCGCTAGCCATGCGGTTAAAGCTATGGCCAAGCTGATGGAGTTCTGGGATATCGGATGGAGGAACGCGGGCTGCCCAGTCTCCAGCGGCAAATCGTTGGGTAATTCCCTCCATCCGCGTCAGTGGACGAATAATACGTCGCGATAGCAAATAACTAATACCACCAGCGGCTCCTCCTCCTAAGAGAACTGACCAGACCATCCCCCGAGCCCAAGCATCGGTGAAACTTTCTAAAATTTGGCCGCGCACCTGCTGAATACGAATCCCCCGGCCTTCTAAACGCTCAAGCGTCACCACAAAGTATCGGGGAGTGGACAGACGGCTGACACCGGCCAAAGCGATGATTGCAACTGCCATGACAATCAGGTGGGACAGCAGCAATCTGGTGCGTAAGCTAATGTTTGTTGGGACTTTGGCCATGGACTAAAGGCTATGGGGAATTTTGGGTTTTGAATTTTGAATTGAGCCTTGAACTCAAAACTTAAAATTCAAAATTAAGAACGTTGATGGTTATCTTCAAACCGGTAACCGACACCGACAACGGTTTTGATGAATGTAGGCTGAGCCGGGTTCGGTTCAATTTTTTTACGGAGACGGGCAATGTGGGTATCGACTACCCGCTCATCGCCAAAAAAATTGTCTCCCCAGAGCTTTTCGATGAGTTGTGATCGGTTCCAAACGCGACCAGGGTAGCTCAAAAATGTGGCGAGCAAGTCAAACTCTAGCGGTGTGAGGTCAAGGGCAATGGAGTCTGAAGTTTGCTCTGAATCTTGGTACAGTGCAGAGCGCTGATCAAAGTCAATGGCAAAGTGGGCGGTTCGATAGGTGTGGCTGGCAGGTGCCCCACGCAGACTACGGCGTAATAAGGCTCTTACCCGCGCAACTAACTCGCGGGGACTAAAGGGTTTGACCATGTAGTCATCGGCTCCGGTGGATAGGCCGATGATGCGATCCAACTCTTCCCCTTTGGCTGTCAACATTAAGATGTAGGGATCTTTGGTGCCAGGTGTTTGACGGATGCGGGCGCATACTTCTAGGCCGTCTAATCCGGGAATCATTAAATCCAAGATGATTAGGTCTGGTTGAAAAATAGGGAAACGTTCAAGGGCCGCTGTGCCGCTGCTACAGATTTCGGTGGTGAAGCTCTCATTGGTTAAGTACAGCTGAATCAGGTCAGCTATGTCAGTTTCGTCTTCAACGATTAGAACGTTCATGGGGTAATCGATGGAGCCATCAATGATATTAGGATTCTACAAATGGATGCTGAACAAAGAAGAAAAGGGCTTGCGAAAACGTAAACAATAGGCCACTATTCAATAGCTTTAATACCCCCTTGCCCCTCTGAGCCCAAGGAAATTATGGGGGTAAGCTAAGGCCTAATGATTGCATCATAGATGCGTTGTGAATAGTTGTTTATTAGGGCACTTGTCCTGTTGGTTAACTTTGTGGAGGCGTAGAGCATGAGTCTAGCGTCGGCGTTTACTCTAAGTCGCCTATCGGCTGATTTGACTTACGATTTGAGTCGCTCACCGGAGGTCCCTGAAGCAGTTGCGATACAGTGTGCTGTTAGCCGAGGCAAGCTTATGGTGCTGGTGGAAAGCCCTAATGTGGACACAGTGCCTGTCAACTATGTCTTTGCGGAGGTAGAAACCTCGATCCGCCATCGGTTGGAGATTGATGGGTTGCCTGTTGAAGCAGAGCATCTGGGTGCAACGGGAGACCCCATTCCAATTAAAGTCTATTTAAAGCAGCCATTTATGGCGAAACCCATTGCGGTGCATCGGTTTAATTGGCTCTTGCAAGATAGTTCAGGTCCCATATTGTTGGATGATGTGGTGCTTGACGATCAGGTGTTTGAACCTTTGTTGAACAATCAGCCGGAAATAGCTTCTGAGAGCCTGTTTGAGGAGGATGACGGAGAGGATGAGGCAACGGGTGATCTATCAGAGGAAGAGTTTTTATCTGGAGAAGAATTATTATTTGGTGAAGAACTGCCCCCCATGGAGGGGGACCTGCCGGTCGATGAGCCATCAGTCGATGAACTCTTAAATTTGGATGGGTTTTACGAGAAGTCTCCAGAAGATATCTCAGAGGATGTGGGAGAAGCGGCGTCAGTCGCTGTGAATGAAACACCTGAGACTGTTGCGGATGCGCCTGCGGTGAGTCGTGGTTTGATGGCGGCGGGTATTGGCATGGCAGCTGTATTTGGCGCTTTGGGGTACGGGTTAAGTCGACCCTGTGTGATGGCTGGATGCGATCGCATCCAGCAAGCCCAAGCCTTAGGAGATGCTGCCTTAATCGCTTTGCAGGATCAGCCGACTCCGCAAACTGTACTGGATATGGGGGACCAGCTGAATACCGCTGTGAATACCCTTAAGCCAATTCCCCCATGGTCAAGGCATCATGCCAGTGCGCAAGCGTTATTGGATGACTATCAGGGTGAGGCTGACCTGCTTAATGCAGTGGCTGCCGCCCAGGAAAATGCCCTGACCGCTGCCAAGGAAAGTCAAAATCCACCCCACCCCATTGCCCATTGGGAAAGCATTGCAGAACGCTGGCGTGCAACCATTGCCCAGCTAGAGGAGATTCCTGCCGGAAGCCCTATCTATGAGGTGTTTGTTTCACCAAAGTTGCAGGAATACCGCAATAACTTAACTACGATTGAAGGACGGGTGACGTCGGAGCAGCAGGCAGAAGAAAACTTGAATCAGGCACAGCTGACGGCCTCTTTAGCTAAGGACCAAGCGGAAATTGCCAATACAATGTCTGCTTGGAAAACGGCGTTAGACTCTTGGAATAAATCTGTTAAACAACTAAAACAGATTCCCAGAGGCACCATGGCCCATGGGGAGGCGAATGAGCTGTTAACTAATTATGAGACTGATTTAGCCAAGGTGCGTACCCGCTATCAACAGGAGCAGGCTGCCGACCAGTTTTACAACGAAGCTGTGCGCTATGCAGCTACGGCCCGTCAATATGAATCAGAGGAACAGTGGACCCTCGCTATGTTGGGCTGGCGCGATGCGATTACCCAGGTTAAGGGGGTGCCGGTGGGCACGTCTCGCTATGCCGATGGTCAGACCCTTTTAAAAAACTATGAACCGGCGCTGTCTCAGGCTCAGGAAAATCTGCGTTTAGCCCTTCGATTCGATAAGGCTAAAGAGGATTTCTCTAGTATTTGTAAGCCCACGTTTTGTCAGTTTGGGATGAAGCGGGGGGCAGTACAGCTCAAATTAGCCAAAGATTATGATGCATTGGCAGATTTCTCCATTGCCGATCCGAATAATCGTGTGAGTGTACCGGCCTCTGATCAGATGATTGTTGAAGTCAACCAGCTGTTGCAAGAGGTGATCAATATTGGCAAGCGCACCCAGCTACCGATTGAACTGTATGGTGCCGACGGCGGTTTTATCGCTCGGTTTAGCCCTGAGTTAGAAGGCTATGTCAAAACGTTAGTGGTGAAATAAGACTTACACTGCTTCATCTAACCAGGGTGTTTCCAGGGGTAACACCTGAGCCTGTTCTGAAGGCATCGCTTGACGGAAGGACTGATAATAATCCTTGCAAGACTCTTCAAAGGCAGTGCGCAGGGTAACCAGGGGCTGCTCGTCATGGTCGACCCGCAGATCAAGATGAGGGTAGCGGTCTCGATCTATAACGTACATTGCCGCAAATTGTCGTCACCTGAGTATACCCGTTGCCGAGCAAGTACAGATTGATGCCATGATCAATCATCTCCTTAGCGTTCAGATCCTTCATGAACAATTTATTGCTGCAGATGTGCCTAAAATTGCCCAGGAGCGAGCCCGCACTCTGGGTTGGCAAGTAGCAACAGTCACAGCTTAGGATGCATAGATAAATAATGACCTATCGGTTTCAGTTTCAAGTCATTTGGGATAATTGGGATTTGTTATTGGCAGGAGTGGGCCTCACCCTGCAGCTGTCAGCTTTGGCCATTGTTTTAGGGTTAATGGTAGGGATAGTTGGTGCCCTTTGCCGTACCTCTGACAATCGTTATTTTGGTATGTTAGCAGCTGCCTATGTGGAGACCATTCGCAATACGCCCTTCCTGGTGCAACTGCTGTTTATTTTCTTTGGTATTTCTAGCTTGGGGCCACGGTTGGGCAGCAGTCAGGCCGCTTTGCTGGCGCTTACCATTAATTTTGGAGCCTACTCCACCGAGATCATTCGATCCGGCATTCAGTCCATTGAGCAAAGCCAGATTGAGGCAGGTATGTCCCTTGGGTTAAACAGATGGCAGATTTTTCGTCTGGTGATCCTTAAGCCCGCCATTGCCAATATTTACCCGGCACTCACCAGCCAAATGGTGTTGCTATTGCTACTAACTAGTGTAGTGTCGCAAATTTCAGCTAAAGAGCTCACGTTTATGGGAAATTTTTTGCGATCGCGCACCTTCCGAGACTTTGAAGTATACTTTGCCCTGGCTCTGATTTATGTAGTGCTGGCCCTCAGCTTTAAACTCGTCGCTCAGCTCTGTCACCGTCGCCTTTTCACCTTCACCCGCTACATTTGAGGGATTACATGAGAGATTTTAGTCACCTAGATATTGTCTTTGCTCTATTATGGGCCGCCCGCTGGACGTTGCTGTTATCCACCATTGCGTTTATTTGTGGAGGCGTAGCTGGTTTCCTCCTTATGCTGATGAGAATCTCTCCATTTCGCCCTCTTAAGGGCATCAGCTGGGTCTATCTAGAAATTGTTCAGGGCACACCCCTGCTCATTCAATTTTTACTGGCGTTCTTTGGCATCAGCATCTTGGGCATTGACATTAGTCCTTGGATGTCTGCAACGCTTGCCCTAACTACCTTTACCAGTGCCTTCCTGGGAGACATCTGGCGCGGCTCGGTGGAGTCGATTCCCTCTGGCCAGTGGGAGGCATCCAAGGCATTAAGTATGAATTACTGTCAACAGTTAGGGTTAGTGATTTTGCCCCAGGCTGTCCGTCGCTCCATTGCTCCCACTGTAGGTTTTCTAGCACAGGTGATCAAAGGAACCTCTCTCGCTTCTGCCATTGGCTTTGTTGAACTGGCCCGTTCAGCTACCAATATTACAAATGTGACCTTCGAACCCTTTTTTGTATATTTGGTTACTGCCATTGTTTACTTCGGCATTTGTTTTCCAATTTCTGTTGCCAGCCGAAAACTAGAGAAATCCTTAGCATACTGAGATAAAAAAGTAACCCAGGATACAGTGATTGCTATTCAGCCTGCTACGGTGGGCCTATCGTACATTCCTTAGCCCCATAAGGATTTGAGTGAGGATTCTTTAATCATGGGTTTTTCTATCCCAAGACGGTGGCTGCAAACCATCTCCATTGCAGTGATCGCCTGTGTGTTTTCGTTGGTTGCTGTAGCCTGTGCTGGTGGTGGTAACTCCCCCAGTGTGACAGCTCAGGACGATGCTGCTGTTGTTTCCAGTCTGGACCGCATCATTGAAGCAGGGACAATTAAAATTGCGGTACCCCAAGATTTTGCCCCCTTTGGTTCTGTGGATGCTAGCGGTAATCTGGAAGGCTATGACATCGATGTGGCCAACTTGATTGCTGAAGATTTGGGCGTTGAGCTAGAGCTGGTGCCAGTGACCAGTGATAACCGGATTCCCTTTTTACAAACAAATAAGGTGGATTTAGTAATCTCCAGTATGGGAGCTAATCCTGAGCGGGCTAAGTCTATTTTCTTCTCCATTCCCTATGCTCCATTTTTCTCTGGAATTTACGGCTCATCGGAGATTTCTGGTGTGGGTGAATTTGACGATTTAGGTGGTTATAAGGTCGGGGTGACCCAGGGGACTTTAGAGGATCTGGAACTGACCGATGCGGTGGGCGATGATGTACAGATAGAGCGCTTTGCTGACAACAGCCTGACAGCATCGTCCTTGATTTCTGGTCAGGTGGATATGATTGCCACAGGTAATGTGGTTGCATCTGAGCTATCAAAGAACAACCCCGACAAGACTATTGAGGGCAAATTTATCATCAAAGAATCCCCCGCTCACATCGGCCTACGTCGTGGTGAGGTTGACTTACTCCAATGGGTGAACACATTTGTCTATCACAAGCGTTTAGGTGGTCAATTAGATGACTTTTCCCAGAAATGGTTAGGAGAGCCGTTGCCTGCTTTACCTGCGTTCTAGGGAATTCATCGCTTTTGTAACAAGTCAGTCATAAAAACACCGGTTGCTGAGTACAGTATTCTTCAGCAACCGGTATTTTCTTGATGTTGTTGTATGGAAAAATCCGAAATAATATAATTCTGAAGGTCTGTAGATAACAATGGCTCTTCAGGTGATCGTAACTATGCTTAGTAGACCTAACATGCCTGTGCATTGGATGCGGCGAGGGGTGATAGTGACAGTGGTTGCGATCGCAACCATTCTATTCTCTCATCTTAGTGTGTTACCATCCTGGGCTCAAACGGGGTATCCCACAGCCAGCGATCCATACCTCAACGACTATGCTCAATTGATGCGCCCAGAGGATGCGATCAGCATTCGGCAATCGTTGGCAAACCTGGAGGCTAACCATGGCATTGAAGCTACGGTTGTTACCCTTAATTCAATTCAGGACTATGGGACTGGGGACAGTACGATTGAGTCGTTTGCTACCAACTTATTTAATACCTGGGGCATTGGTGATGCCGAAAAGAATAATGGCATTCTGACGTTGGTGGCTGTGAATGATCGAAAAGTAAGGATAGAAGTGGGTTCTGGCTACGGCACGTCTCTGGACTCTGCAATGAAGTCAGTGATTGATGAGTACATGGTGCCGCGCTTTAAGCAAGACGACTACAGTGGTGGAATTTTGCAGGGGACTGAAGCAATTATCCGGCGTGTAACTCAGCCTGAGGAGACAACAACAACATCATCACCAGCGGCAGCATCTCGGTCAAGTAGCCCTGTCGTCAGCCGTGACACTGCGCCTTCTTACGATGGCCATGGCAATCATAAGAACTGGTTAGTGGGGGGTGGTCTGACTGGTTTGGGTGGTGTTGGTTTGATAATGAGGCAATTTTTACGCTACCGTCGTCGTCGTTGTCCGGACTGTGGTGCTGATATGGTGCGTCTGGATGAGAACAGTGACAATCAGTATTTGGATCAAGGGCAAAATGTGGAGGAACAACTAGGTTCTGTTGATTATGATGTTTGGCAATGCCCTAGCTGTCAAAGCCATAATATTAATCGCTATGGTAGTTTGTTGTCTCAGTATAAAACCTGTAGAGGGTGTCATTACAAAACTCTTTTATCTAGGCGAGATATAATTCGCCCAGCCACTTATTCCTCTTCAGGAACTGCTCGGGTAACTGAGACATGTCAGCATTGTTCTTATGAGAATACCTACACAGTGACGATTCCCAGAAAGCAAAAGTCAAGTAGCAGTAGCTCGTTTGGAGGAGGTTCTTCTTCAGGAGGAGGGGGAGGTCGTTCTTCAGGGGGTGGAGCCAGTGGGAGCTGGTAATCACCAGTAGGAGCTGGTAATAAAACGTCGCAAGTTGCCTAAAACAGGTTTGTATGGTCCAAGTTGACTTTATTAAAGCTTTATCAATATTGGAGCATTTATGAAATCAGTCTTGTGGACTGGCATCATGTAAGCCTCAAGCTTCAAAATGGTAGTGAAAATACTGAATTGATGTAAACTTTTTCGATTTTTATATCCGTAATATATGGGCAAAATGAATTGCGTAAAGCTTTACTCCAGTAAGATTTTTAACAATACATAGCGCTCAGTTCATACACCCTGCCTCATTAGTTTCCTGCTGATCTTTGTATAGAGTTGATAACAATCAAATTTTGACTCAAGGAATAGGTTTATGAGACCAATACGCCAGGGAGATGTCATTCTATTGCCAACCTCACATGTTCTTGGTGATGAACTGCCCCATCTTACCTTGCTAGAAGGCATGTCTACGGGGCATTCACATCGCATCAGTAAAGGCATTGCTACTTTATTTTCCCACCAGGGGGAACTTTATCTCAAGGTCCGCTCTAAGGTGGCGATTTTGTCCCATGATGAACATCGGCCCTTAAAAGTTCACTACGGTAATTGGAAGATATATGTTCAAAGGGAGTATGTCCCACGCAAAAATGGTGCCTTTTCATCCCAACTCAACCAAGAGTTTATTACTGAAGAAAATGCCGATCAAGAATTTCTAAAGAAAATTGTTGATAGTGTGAGAGCTAGCTCTAAGCAGCAATTGATGGCTGATGTGCTGGGATATAGAGACAAGCAATATAGCACTAGAGATGTTAATACATCTTCAGCAGTTACACCCTCTTCCCAAACGACATCCAAACGTCAACGTAAAACTACCTCAAAGAAAGCTGGAAAGCGAAAATCTTTAAGTAATTGGAAGTATGTGGTCGATTAATCCCTGTTCTGAATGTAGATAAAACGCACATTTTAGAGGGCAGCAGATGTTTTGGAAACAACCGACTCACCTAACATCAGAACAACTTAAGAAGGCATCACAGATAGAGAAAAAATGGGAATCCCATATCTTTCCCGAAAAAGCGATTGATCCAAAACATGCAACTGAGGCGATTACGACAGCCTATGCAGCTGTGGGCCTACCGTTACCTCAAGTTGTTTTTTGTGAGAGTCCTTATGCTGCCCTGGGACATATCCTTGAAAACCTGGTTGGAGACTTGGAGCAACAGCTGATTGAAAGAGTTGAAATATATCTCAATCAATGTGGCCCCGATCTAAATAGCCAACTTGCCCAGTTTTTGGTGCATAACTTAGGCATTTCATTAAGAAAACAGAGCAGTGAGACCTTAGGCAAACCACAAAGCGATCTCCTGAAAAAACTGCGGCAACCACTGATTGATCGGCCAGAACGCCGTTTGTCTGTGGACAAATTATCTTTAATCAAACAGAGGCTTTCTAATCCGCCCTTAAAACATTCTTTGACTGACTTAGTAGAAAAACAAATTGGGCGGCTTCATATGCAAATGGTGGCTTGCTTGGTGCGTAAACTACGCCATCGTATCAATGATAAGTCGGTATTTTCTCAGCTGAAACGGTTAGAGATCTTGTTACAACATCAACAATTTAGCCGCTTTGTGCATCGTTTGGGTAAGCAACTCAGCCAATATATTGCTTACGATCAGTGTATTTATCCAGAGCTATGGGCGGTTCAGGCAGTTTGGTTGGACTTTTGTATCAATATACTAAATTGTAAATACGAGTCTGAGAAATGGTCTGCTTTTCACGGTTTAACCACCCGTTGTGGTTGGGTTTTACCTTATGAAAAAGTTTGCTTTGTTTGTAGTCGTCCTATTAAGCTCTCCTTTGATGTAAATGAGCGTCTTCATGGGGAAGGAGAGTTTTCTGTTTTATATGAAGATGGGTATGGTCTTTACTTTCACCATGGGGTCGCTCTGCCTAAAAAATATGGACAGGTTAAACCTGAAAACTGGGTTGCAGAATGGGTATTGAATGAAAACAATGCTGAACTACGGCGAATTTTAATTCAGGGTATTGGGTACGAGCGTATTTGTAAGGAACTAAATGCTTCGGAGGTGGATTCCTGGCAAGAGTATACCCTACTTAAATTAAACGAGTTGGTTGATGATATTGATGGTCAATCTATTTCTTTATTGAAGATGATTTGCCCCAGTACTAACTTTATTCATGCTATTCGTGTGCCTCCTAACTTACAGTCGGCAAGGGAAGCGATTCGGTGGGTGAATTGGGGAATTTATCCTGAACAGTTTGCACAACAGTCTTAATAATCCGGTAAAGCGCAGGTATGTGGATGATCCAGGCCACTGATGTTATGCGAGTCATCGGAATTATTTGGGAGAACCAGTGTGGTTACCGATTGCTCCCCTCTAGGTCCCAGGCTCTGCCTGGACCGATTTCCAGAGGCTTTGCCTCTAGTATTCGTGGCGGAGCCACCAGTCGAGCTGCCCAAAGCGACCGAAATCCCACTCTTGACGGGTTTGCTCTGGCATAGCCTCAAGTTCAGTTGACGGATGCTTTTATTGTATAGCGCTGTCGATTTCTAACTGCCACATCTGAACTCTAGACTTTGTCTGATGAGTCAATCTCTATGTCCTTGCTGTAACTATCGATTAAAGACTCTGTTATAAGAGTATAAATGAACTAACATCGATTGGTTTCAGCAGCCATGGCAAGTAATATCAACTGGCAAAATTTGCGCTCTTGGAGTGGTTCACAGCAAACGGGTTTTGAAGAACTATGCTGCCAACTTGCAGCTTATGAAGCTATGCCTAAAGGGTCCTTATTTACTCGGAAGGGCGCACCAGATGCAGGAGTTGAATGTTTTTGGACCCTACCAGATGATAGCGAGTGGGGGTTGCAAGCTAAATTTTTCTTTTCCATGGGTGAGAGTCAATGGAAGCAGCTTGACGAATCTGTAAAGACTGCACTAGAGAAACACCCTAATCTTTCGTCTTACACAATTTGTATTCCCCTAGATCGGCAAGATCCTCGAATAGACAAACAACAATGGTTTATGGATAAGTGGGGTGACCATTGTAAGAACTGGCAAAATTTAGCACGTCAAGTAGGGAGAACAATCACTTTCACATACTGGGGAGAACATGAAATCTTTGAACGTCTAACCCGTGAAGAACATCGTGGACGCTATTTATTTTGGTTTAGCAATGAGCTATTCAGCCAAAAGTGGTTTGAGGCTCGTGTCAATGAATCTATAGAAAATGCTAAGCCACGTTATACACCTGAAATTAACGTTGAGCTGCCAATCACCAAACTTTTTGATGGATTAGGTAGAACGACTAACTTTTATAAGAGAATTGATACGCTTCACGCCAAAATAAAGAAAAGTTTTTCAACATCAATCACGCGTAAAGACAATAAACATCCACTCAAACCAGCATCAAATAAATTATCTTATGCATTTGAAAAATTATGCCAAAGCTTAAGCAAAATCAATCCACAAAAAGCATCTAATATCAACCTTCGAGAAATTTCAGAATCTGCCATTGAGACTATTCAGTCTATACGGGAATACATATCTAATATTGAAAATCTGAAAAAAGAAAAAGATGATAACCCTAATGGAAATAAAAACTCTAAGAATTACTCAAATTCTGATTACCCAAAATACTATTTAAATAAATTAGAAAGTCAGCTTTACGAACTGAGGAATTTTGTAGAAAGTGATGAAGCCAAAGTATCCAATACATCTTCCTTACTAATACTAGGTGACGCAGGTAATGGCAAAACACATTTATTATGTGATATTGCAAGCAATAGAGTAAAAAAAGGTTTGCCAACAGTACTTTTATTAGGTGAACAGTTTAATAATGATGAACCTTGGAAACAAATTATTGGACTATTAGGTTTAGATTGTTCAAGAGAAGAGTTTTTAGGTGCCCTTGAAACCTCAGCTCAAGCTAAGAAATCCAGAGCATTGCTTATAATTGATGCCCTGAATGAATGTGAAAATAAAAAAATATTTTACAAGCATTTTTCAGGAATTTTAGCCACACTTTCAAATTTTCCAAACATTGGAATTGCTGTTAGTGTTCGTTCGCCATACGAGCATGTTGTTATCCCCAAACACCTCACACCTGAAAAACTGATACGAGTTGAGCATACGGGTTTTGCTCAAAATGAATACCAAGCAACTCGAACTTTCTTTGAATACTATGGAATTAGGCGTCCTAGTGTACCACTATTGAATCCGGAGTTTCAGAATCCACTTTTTCTAAAGCTATTCTGCATCGGTCTCAAAAATCGTGGGATGTTGGAAATTCCACCAGGTTTCGATGGACTAACATCTGTCTTTGATTTCCTTATCGATTCGATTAATGAAAAATTATCAGAGGAAGAAAATTTAAATTTCCGCATTGAATCTCAACTAGTTCACAAAAGTTTAGAGAAGTTAGCTGAGCTAATGGCTAGTTCACATAAACCTTGGTTACCACATAACCAAGCAGAGATAACTGTTAATCAGCTCCTTCCACGCGAAGGGTATCACAATACCTTATTTAAACATCTATTGAATGAAGGTCTTTTGGCTGAGGATAGACTTTGGCAAAGCAACAACGAGAAGATAGATGTCATTCGATTCTCCTATGAAAGGCTTTCAGATCACCTAATAATAAAATATCTGCTTGACTGGCATCTTGATTGCCAAAATCCTTGTAAAGCATTTGAGGAAGGTCAAGTGTTAGGTGAGATAGTCAAGAATATTTCATCCTGTTGGAAAAATCGGGGTTTGATTGATGCTCTATCGATCCAAATACCAGAGCGGGTGCAGAAAGAGTTAGCACAAGTTGCACCAATCTGTGCTGATTTTGAACCTATCAGAAATGGTTTTGTACAGAGTCTGATATGGCGTGAACCAACTGCTATAAATGAATACACTCGGCAATATATAAATAATTATATTGTTCACTATGAAGATTCTCAGTATTTATTTTTAGATACATTATTAGTTTTAGCTTCAAAACCACAGCACCCTTACAATGCTGAATTCCTGCACAAACATCTAATGAAGCTTGATATGTCGGATCGAGATGTTTTATGGTCTATTTTTCTACATAAACAATATGGAAGCTATGGTGCAGTAGATAGATTAGTTGAGTGGGCAGCCTCGGAAGAAGATAAACAGCACATTGATAATCAAGGTATTTATCTTGTTGCGATTGCAATTACATGGTTTCTCACAACATCTAACCGTTTCTTACGTGATCGCTCTACCCAAGCACTAGTTAATCTGCTCACACCTAGAATCCATATTTTAAGGAAGGTGATAGCTCAATTTATTGGGGTAAATGATTTATATGTTTTAGAAAGATGTTTTGCTGTAGCTTACGGATGTGCAATGCGAAGCATTGATATTCAAGCCGTCACGGAACTTGCTTATGATACTTATGAATTTATCTTTAAATCTGGCAACCCTATACCACATATCTTACTAAGAGATTATGCCCGTGGAGTCATTGAAGTTGCACTTAATCTTAATTCCAATATAAAGCCAGATTTGAATCTAGTTAGGCCACCTTATAGCGTTAACTGGCTTACTTATCTCCCATCTAAAAAAGATATTCAAAACCGAATTAATAATATTGAAGGGACTCCTCAAGAAATCAATGAAAATAATATCTCTTACTATAGATGTAAAAGTCCCTCGTTATCAAGTATTGTGGATTCACTTCTTGATAACGAAGGACTTCAAGGTGATTTTGCAAGATATATAATTGGTACAAATTCAAACTATTTCCAATGGCATTCAACTCTGCTCAAAGAAGCTGAAAAACCAGATTACGAAGAAATATATGAGGATTTTATTACTTCCTTAACTGCGAGACAAACTAAGAAGTGGGTTGCTTTTAAGACAGTCAGAGATAATATTCAGTATTATTACGGGTTAAATATTGAGAAAAGGCTAGAGCTTTTTGAAGAAGAGTTTAGTGATGAAGATCTTACCCAAGCTCTTACTGATATTCAAGCAAGCCTATGTAAATCAATGGGTAAGAAGAAGAATAAAATATTTAAAAACTATATTCTTCCTTATTTAGAAAATCCTTCGAAATATAGTGGAGGCAACTATTACAATGACCTATTTGATTTAGGTTTAGCTCAAAGATGGATATTCCATAGAGTGCTTGAGCTAGGTTGGTCTGCAGATAAATTCGCTCATTTCGACTCTCGTGTTAATTATCCAGGCAGTCAGCGAAGTGCCCACAAAGCAGAAAGAATAGGAAAGAAATACCAGTGGATTGCTTATCATGAATTTTTAGCATACGTCTCAGATAACTTTAAATTTAGAAAAGATAAATCGATTATTAGTGATAGGCGAGGATATCAAGGGCCGTGGCAAGGATGGATTCGTGATATTGATCCATCTTGCTTGTTATTAAAACCTAAAGTAGGCGATTCAGATGAGGAAAGTCCTTCTTGGTGGTTTCCCATTCCTTACAATTCATGGGATAAGCACCCCAATGAAATGGATTGGCTCCAAGATTTAGATGATAAACCTAACATTGAACCAATAATTGATATTATTTATCCGCAAAATAGGAGCCATTGGTTAACTTTAGAGACTCATATTTCTTGGAATGACCCGCTGCTATCTGATAGGAACAATATACCTAAACGCCAGATCTGGTATCAGCTGAGAAGCTATCTGGTACATAAACAAGATATTGACCATATCTATTCATGGGCAATTCAACAAAACTTTTGGGGACGCTGGATGCCAGAATCACATGAAAGTAGCCAAATGTTTCTAGGTGAATTCTTTTGGTCTCCAGCCTTTGAATATCATAATGTTCCTTATTTTGGCTATGATGGTTGGACTTGTGGTCAGGGGGATAAAATTCCTAAAAAAGTTTTAGTTACAGCCGATCAATATTTTCGAGAAACTTCTACCCATGACTGTTCTGTCGAAGAATCTTACAGAATTTATCTTCCATCTAAGTCAATAGTTGATCTCATGGGCCTAAAATGGAACGGGATTGCAGGTCATTTTTTTAATAAGGCAGGTTCTTTAATAGCTTTTGATCCTTCTGTACAAGAATCAGGACCAAGTTCATGTCTTGTTCATCGAGAAAAGTTTTTAGAATTTCTGAAGGCAAATGACTACGATATTTTTTGGACATTGCTTGGTGAAAAAAATATTTTGAATAGTAATTCTGAACAGGGGCGATTAGAAATGAGTGGCGCATTTCGGATCCAAGATGGAGATATTAAAGGAAAAATCAATTATAAAACTAAGATTTATTGTGATGATTAATAGGTTTGCAGGTAATTTGCTGAGCGATAACCTGAGTCGTCAGTCTCAGAATGATGCTTGCCACTGAAGCCTATCTACAATAACTCACCCGTTGGCAACAGCAGGGACGGATAATCTTAGAGCAGTTTGATGCCGACTCGATTTCGTCTATCAGGCCTATCAACCCGCTATCGGCGATTTCGCAGCCCAAAACAGCTACTTTGATGGTTCGTTTTACTTCCCTCTAGCTCCCAGGCTCTGCCTGGACCGATTTCGATAGGCTCTGCCTCTATATTCGTGATAGAGCCACCAGGATGGTGATTTCTGCTGTAAGGACACTCCATAACCATTTAGCTCCCATGCCCCCATCGGGAACATCTGGGTCAGCTATCCGCTTAACGTCCTCCACCTCGTCTAGTGCCCGTAGCTCCTGAAATAATGTTTGGGTCAATACCTCTTGCTGTTCCTCGGGCATATCGCTATCAGCATCACGCCAGTCAATCACCAGCAAAATCGTATCAGTCATGGGGGGAGATATCATTGCCACCGCTGTATTCTAGCCAAACTAAAGGTATCTACTCAGATTTGTAGCATTGCCTTAATAGAGCAGCTATCCCCTCGCTATACTAGACCCAAACCAAGTTGCAATTTCTATGGTTACCAACCCCATACGATGGACAGTTCGAGACCTCGACGTCATGCCCGACGACGGTGGTTGGAAACGTTATGAAATCATCAATGGAGAACTACTTGTGACCCGCGCTCCCCATATTCGTCATCAAAGCGCAGCGGGTAAAATACAGGTCCGATTAGAAGTCTGGTCAGAAGAAACTGGTTTGGGTAGCGCTTTCCAAACACCAGGTGTAATCTTTTCCCCTAACGATGCAGTCATTCCAGATGTGGTGTGGATCAGCAAAGAACGTTTAGTCAATGGTATTGACGAAGCTGGTCATCTAGTGATCACTCCAGAGCTGATGGTAGAAATTTTGTCCCCTGGCGAACGCAATGAACAACGTGACAAAGAGTTTAAACTGAAGCTTTACTCACTGTATGGAGTGCAAGAATACTGGATTGTAAACTGGCAACTCCAGACGATGGAAGTTTATCGCCGCAGTGATGCCCAGCTGGAGTTAGTTGGGACTTTATTGTCGAAAGATAGTTTGCAATCGCCGATTTTGCCTGGTTTTTTGATGCCCATGGAAAGAGTTTTTGTGTGATGTCGGAGATGTAGTGCCGCTGACTTCGGCTTTGCTCAGCCAGCTAGGTTCATTACGACTGAGTAAAACCGAATTGAAAGAACTAAAAGTTGCTCAAGAGAAGTGAGCGAAGTCGAGAGGGTTGAGCGAAGTCGAACCCCAACTCTAATCCTCGCCAAAATCAATCGCCTCAATCATCTCTGGCGGCGGCTGCCAGCGATACTTGCTAAGGTTGATCTTGTTGCCCTCAAACTCAATCCCTTCTTCCTCCAGTAATATCCGCTGTAGGTCGTCTGAGCCATCGCGAAAGGCAGATGTGGAAATCTCTCCCTTTGCATTGATGACCCGCTGCCATGGGATTTCATCTTCAGGCGCTACCTTATAAAGTGCATAGCCGACTACCCGAGGTTTGCCCATAAGTCCTGCTAGCTCGGCTACCTGACCGTAGGTGGCGACTTTGCCTGCGGGAATTTGGCGCACCACTGCATAGATGAGATCGTAACTATTAGCCATACGTTACCCTCGCTTTGGTAACGTGCATGTAGCCCCATCAGCACCGGAAGTTGTATCAAAACAGTGGGGACAGGCTAGTAAAACCAGGGATCGAGCAGCAACCGGGACGTTCTGGGTATGATCATATATGGGGCCATCATCTACAAATCCGGTGGGATTTTTGGTGTCTAGGATAACCCGCCATTCTTTGCGATCGACTGATGGTGGTAGGGAGAACTCTTGAAACTCAGGATAGGCATTGAAAAAGACAAGAAAACTATCATCAATAATGCGCTGACCTTGTTTATCGGTGGTGAGAATTTCTTCTCCATTGAGAAAGATGCTGATGGCTTTGGAGCTACCATCGTGCCAGTCTTCCTCACTGATAATGCTGCCGTCAGGATTGAACCAACCGATATCAATGACGCCGGAGCCATGGATCTCGCGACCCAGGAACCATTGACGACGACAGAAGATAGGGTGCTGTTTTCGAAATGCAATCAGGCGTTGGGTAAAGTTTAGTAGCTCTTTGTTTTGGTGACGTAGATTCCAGTCAAACCAGGCGATCTCATTATCCTGGCAGTAGGTGTTGTTGTTGCCACGCTGGGTACGGCCCATCTCGTCACCCCCCAATATCATGGGTACTCCCTGGGAGAGAAAGAGCGTTGTTAGAAGATTCCGCTGCTGTTGCGATCGCAACGCCAAAATTTCCTCATTTTGAGTCTCACCTTCAACACCACAGTTCCAGGACCGGTTATAGCTCTCACCATCCCGATTACCTTCACCGTTAGACTCATTATGTTTTTCGTTGTAGCTCACCAGGTCTCGCAGGGTGAAGCCATCGTGGGCGGTAATAAAGTTGACGCTAGCATGGGGGAGTTTCCCATTCGCTTGATAGAGATCAGAACTGCCCGTAAACCGAAACGCAAACTCTCCCAGGCGACAATGATTGTCTCGCCAGAAGTCTCGCATGGTATCACGATATTTGCCATTCCACTCAGACCAGAGTAATGGGAAATTACCGACCTGGTAACCGCCCTCACCCAGGTCCCAGGGTTCTGCAATCAGCTTTGTGGTGGACAACACTGGATCCTGGTGGATGATGTCAAAAAAGGCCGCGAGGCTATCGACTTCATACAGTTCGCGCGCCAGGGCTGACGCTAAGTCAAACCGAAAGCCATCTACGTGCATTTCCTGCACCCAGTAGCGCAAACTGTCCATGATCAGTTTGAGTACCTGGGGATGGCGGACATTGAGAGAGTTACCGCAGCCGGTAAAGTCCATATAGTGGCGAGGACTGCGCTCAACTAATCGATAGTAAGCTTCATTGTCGATACCCCGCAGAGACAGCGTTGGGCCAAAGTGATTGCCCTCGCCCGTGTGGTTATAGACCACATCTAAAATCACTTCAATGCCTGCCTGATGGAGGGCTTTGACCATTGCCTTAAACTCATTGACCTGGTCACCCGCATCCCCACCGGCACTATAGCTTGCAAAGGGAGCAAAGTAGTTAATGGAATCATAGCCCCAGTAGTTGTGGAGCCCCACAGTGACAAGGTGACTAGGGTGGGCATTGTAGTGATGGATTGGTAGGAGCTCTACCGCAGTAACCCCTAATGTTTTCAGGTGCTCAATGGCGGCAGGGTGACCTAACCCTGCATAGGTACCCTGTAGGTCTGGTGGAATGTTTGGATGCTGACGCGTAAACCCTTTGACATGCACTTCGTAGATAACTGTTTCATGCCAGGGTGTCTCAGGATGGCGATCATCCCCCCAATCAAAACTTTGATCCACCACGATACCCTTGGGCACGCATTGCACATCATCCAGCGTGGATTTCTCTAAGTCGCGATCGCTATTGGCAAAGTGCTCCATCGGATAACCAAAAATAGCGGGGCTAAATTGCATATCGCCGCTAATGGCCAGAGCATAGGGATCAAGCAGTAATTTATCAGCATTAAACCGTTTACCCTGTTTAGGTTTATAGGGACCATATACCCGATACCCGTAGCGCTGACCGGGGCCGACGTCTGGTAAATATCCATGCCATACGTGGTTTGTTACCTCTGGTAACGTTAGCCGACGCTCATTTCCATTAGCATCAAAGAGGCACAGCTCGATTGCTGAGGCATTTTCTGAGAAAACTGCAAAATTTGTTCCCTGACCGTCCCAGGTAGCTCCCAAGGGATGAGAACGACCGGGCCATAGTATTGCCGACATGGTGGATCACGCCAAAACTGTCTTATATAGTAAGCCCCCTGCGTTTTTCACCGCTACCTTAAACGCATAAGTCTTGACTTGAGAACATGATTCTGGCCCGATTATGTGGGGATGGCGGAGTAATTTTGCACGTAAGGAATGAAGGCGTAAGTGCCTATAGACCGCTTTGATGAGCTTTCCAGGAGAGACTCATTCATCAATTCCTAAAAATCTTCTCTTAAATGAATGCCCATGCCTTATTAAACTTTGAGCAATAAATTTTCTGGGTAAGCTATCTACAGGATGTGGCTAAATGATCAGGGGTGCCTGCGATTGAGTTGACGCCCAAATTGGTTAAGTTACTGGCTTATCTGGTTCTGATTGATTTGATTATGTCATTGAAATTGCTAAGCTTAGACTCATTTCAGGTGTAGACCGACACCTGGCACTACTCTGTAAATCCTGGATACAATGGGGAAACCACCAGGATTTTTTGTTCTTTTGTGACAAAAATCACATGGTACTTAAGGATTGATCACTCAATTTTTTTGGGAAATCGGGCCACAATATGTGAATTGATCTATACAAGAGTCGTGAAAATCGCTAAGTCAATGCCCAAAACTTGCACTAAACCGCTGAAACAACAGCCGTTTCAAACCTATCGTGATCCAAAAACTGGGCGTTGGTATGTGGTGCGGAAGCCGGTTTCTGTGAAATAAACGGAATCGGGGGCAATTTGGGTGCGACAATGACGGGGCAAATCGTTGCTAAGCCCCTCTATGCGTCAACCCTATCCTCCTATCGAGCCTTACCGCACCGGTCAGTTATCTGTCTCTTCAATCCATACCCTTTATTTTGAAGAAGTCGGAAATCCTCAGGGGAAACCGGTCGTGTTTTTGCACGGTGGACCAGGCGGCGGCACGGTTCCTATCTATCGACAGTTTTTTGACCCTGAACGTTGGCGCATAGTTCTGTTTGATCAGCGGGGCTGTGGTCAGAGTACACCCCACGCTGAGCTTACGGAGAATACCACCTGGGATTTAGTGGATGATATTGAAAGATTGCGATCGCATCTCGCCATCGATCAATGGACGGTCTTTGGTGGCAGTTGGGGCAGCACCCTGGCGTTGGCCTATGCTCAGCGCTATCCGCAGCAATGTGCAGGGCTAATTTTGCGGGGTATTTTTATGCTGCGCCCCCAGGAAATCCGATGGTTTTACCAGGAGGGAGCAAGTTATATTTTCCCTGATGCCTGGGAGCACTACCTTGCGCCCATTCCTGGAGAGGAGCGCCATGATCTGGTGGCAGCCTACTACAAACGTTTAACCAGCCCTAATCCTGACATTCGACAGCAGGCTGCCCGTGCCTGGGCTATTTGGGAAGCAAGTACCAGTTATTTAATTCAGAACCCCCAAGTTATTGAACGGTTTGGCAATGATGAATTTGCCGATGCCTTTGCCCGCATTGAGTGCCACTACTTTATCAATGGGGGCTTTTTCAACCCACCTGATCAGCTGCTGCAAAACGTCGCTAAAATTCGCCATATTCCAGCGGTGCTCGTACAAGGCCGTTATGACGTCGTTTGTCCCATGACGTCTGCTTGGGAGTTGCATCGTGCTTGGCCCGAAGCTGAATTAATCATTGTCCCGAATGCAGGCCATTCGGCTACAGAACCAGGCATTTTGAGTGCTTTGGTGGAGGCAACTGATAAATTTGTGCGGATGTAGAGATGTCTACACAACTGCTCATCCAAACAAGACTACAGCTACAGAAACCATTGTTATTACTAGGGCCAGACTAACAATGCGCTTGAATGCCATAGCCCGTCGATAGTGATTCAGGGTTGGTAATGGGTCATCTAAATAGCCGAAACGTTGATGAGTAGCCTCGCAGTGGTGAATCGTTTGATTGGCCCAAGGATCGACACTGTATAAGCAGGGTTTAAGCAAAGAGTCGAGTTCTCGATCTACCCACCCAGCCGCTTCTAGAAGCTGCCGGGCTCGGAAAAGGGTAGTTGGCGTAACAGTTGTAGCTTTAATTACATCGCTATTAACTATTGGATGATTTTTACTGCCTAACTGGTAAAAAGCAGCGCTAGGCAGAGGAAAAACTAAAATTCCGTTGATTTCCTCAGGAAACCATCCTTTACTTAATAAAAACTCTGCGACATCCAATTCTGTTTTCAGCGAGAGAACGGTCATTGACCATGGTGTGTAAGTGTTCTCACTGACGCTAACATAGGCTTATTTTGGGCTTCCATGCCTGTTCATTCGAATTACATAGGTTTCATCGAAGTGTCTGTAAAAACTGACGAGGCTTCATCGCCATTTCATAGCAATGGATTTCTGGAACTTCCCTCTACGCCAATTGTCGTAGGACTTTAGGTGCAATGGCATAGGTGAATTTTTCCCAGAAAATAATTTCGACATTGGAAAGTTTTTTAGGAAACAAGCAAAATTGGTGTGAAGGATTGGGTAATCGCCATGAATCGAACTGCTTAATTTTGTAACGGTAAGTACTGAATCAATTCTTTATTGACTATTCAAGCTTCCGTTATCACTCTGACTTTATTTCCTCTGAAGGATGGTTAGGCTACGGATAGCTTGGGATTAATAACGGCAGGGATAAGTTTAATTAATTATGGATAAGCAAAGTTGGTACGCACGGCAGCGAGCACGTTTAGCCTATCGACGTGGGTGTACGCTAGCACGACAGGACAATCATCAGAGTGCGATCGCAACCCTATCCAAAGCATTAAGTCATCATCCTGATGTGGCTGCGGTTTATATTACACGTGGCTTAAGTTATCGCGCGTTAGACCAGTTGGATAACGCCCAACAGGACTTTATTGCTGCAATTGAGTGTGCTGAGAATCCCGCAGTTGCTTATTTTGAATATGGTCAGCTTGCCTATGCTCAAGGCAATATGGCCAATGCTCTGAGCAATTGGCAACAGGCAATTGCGGTGAATCCTAACTATGCCCGAGCCCACTATCAGGTGGGCGTCATTCAAAGTCAGGTAGAGGACTTTGATGCGGCGCTTGTCAGTTTTAACCGAGCTTTAGAACTCAACCCTAATGCAGCAGAGGCATATCTAAGGCGTGGCAACGTACGCCAACAGCTGGGCGATATGGAGGGTGCGATCTCTGATTGGCAACTGGCGGTCCTGAATGATCCATCCTTAACTGAATTGGTCCCACCCCCTGCAAAACCAGATGGTTTAGCCCCGATTAGAGATTTACTGCAGGATGCCTTACAGCCTGTCGAGGTTGATGTAAAACAACGGGGTAAAAACCTAGAAATCTTCCTCAAGCGACAGGTGGGTGAAGGTATTAGCTATTTTTCGCTACCCAATCAGATTCGTGACCTGTTGTTGCCCCTGGAACTCTCAGAAATCACTGAGTTTACCCTAATTGGCTATGTCGGTAAGGTCCGTGGACCTGAGTGGGAAAAATCATATGATCTCTATAAGAATCAGCCCTGCCCCCCCAGTCACTGGTCAACAGCTTTAGCTGCCCTCATTACGTTTCCACCCCTTGGAGTAACGGCGTTACTCTATGCCTGGCAAGTTAGACAATTCTACCGTCAGGGACAATATCCCGATGCTCGTCGAGCTTCTAAAGCCGTGAGACAGCTATCGTTGGTTGGGACTGGTGCGATGTGTTTGCTGGCGTCACTGCCCCTAGGGTATACAGCGATCAAGGCCATTCAAAACGAGCCTGCTCCACCTGTGAGAACAGCCCGAGCAATTGACTATGACGTTATTCAATAATAGATAACCCTCAATACTGTTCAATATCAGGGCCTGACTAAACGACCTACAGCTGATGAAGCTCAAATGATTAGCGAGGCATGGCGACCCTGGCGGGCTGTAGCTGCGAGGCTGCTATGGCATTTTTACTTGGGTGAACGCAAGCAATCGTATCCTGAATATTATCCAAAACTAATTTTGAGATACATCCGGAATCAACAATTGTTAAGGTGTTGCTGACTATAGCTCTCCCAGAGAATGTAGCTCTAACAAGCATTTATGGTTTTAATGGTGGCTTTTTTCGTTAAAACCATAAATTTACTCAAAGAGGGTAGACATTCTTGTATTACATATGTAGTATAAGAAGTAAGACAGAAAGGCAGTCAGGTCGAATTGCTTTGGTCAAGTGCACTAGAGGCACTTTTTAATTGTCACACCAGAGGTTTAGATACCATGAAAAACTCTATGGAAACCATAGTCGTGAAAAGATATTTACAATTATTTGGCCATGTATCCATGGCGCTGGTGGTGCGGTGTCTAGAATCTAGTAACGTTCCCACGATTATGGGTGGCACTATGGCCAAAGCGATTTCTGGCGCTGGTTTAGATCGTTTTGCATTTAGCGAAATAGGCCATAGCTTGATTGGCGATGATCTCAATCGACCAGAACTAACAAGATATAGACGAAGCGGGGGATGCAGGCGCTTAGCCATGTTACCTACCTAACTCCAAAACCAGTCAGGTTTTTGGCCCCCGCTTCCCGAACCCGGAAGCGGGGGTCATTGTTTGTGGACTTTTTTACGAATTTCAGAGCTGTAAGGGCTTAACCATGACATTACGACCATATAAGTACGTATTGCCTACGTATCGACCCATCGTACTTTTTTCCAGAAACTACTTACCCATGGTGCGAATTAACCTAAAGCGAGCAACAGTTCTTTTAGTAACAGGTCGGGCAGAACCTGTAGACCTACTGGGGAAAACCTGGCAGATGCGATCGCCCAGCCTGACCCTTGAGATTCCTGAGCACCTTCGTCTGCGGGCTGGGGATAGCGAGCACATTTGGAAAACACCACCGGTTAACCGTCGCGAAGTTCTGCGGCGTGATGGCCATAGTTGCCAATATTGCGGTAGTAAGCGACAGCTCACGCTGGACCATGTGGTACCGAGATCGCAAGGTGGTGCTCACACGTGGGATAACGTGGTTACCGCGTGCGCCCCCTGCAATTCTCGCAAGGGTGCCCGTACCCCTGAGCTTGCCAATATGCCGCTCAAACAACGGCCTAAAGCGCCTATGCATCCAGTAGTTGCTTTTGCAGAGCAATTCTGGAAAGAACAAAAAAATTAACCCTGTGCCGCCGTCGGCATGTGACTGACCCAACCATCTATGGAGATTGTCAGCCGTGTTGAAGCTGAACTATACCGATTACGGCTTATTTCTTGAACAAGTAACTGCATCGTTGGATGCGGTTGCTACCCAACGAGTTATGTTAGCAGTTCATGTTGGTGAACCCTTACATCTAGAACCCAGTCGAGCTTCCTTTTTACTGCCTGTTAAATTGCCTGGTATTAATCAGCTTGAGTATCTACTACGGCAA